>JAZKEU010000013.1:0-41690 GCA_040386775.1 Bdellovibrionota bacterium
TATTTATATTTTGAAATTCCAAGATATGAGTATATTAAAGGTGGTTTTCTCGAGTCAAAGTCCTTCGGGGTTAGATAGAAATTTAAGAATTTTAAAAAATCTTACAGACAGAGATTATGCGCTTTTAAAAACCTATTTTAAAAATGTAAAGACTCTCAAGGTCAAGCAAGTGGAGCTACTGGCAAAGCAAAAGTCTCTCCTTCTTTTGGAGCAACAAATTGGGGTCAAGGAAGCTCAGCTCAAACTTGGCAGTGAGAAAAAAAATAAAATGCTGGCAGATATCGACAGTCAAAAATCAAAGCTTTTAATTAAGCTCAAAGAGATCCGAACAAAGAAAACTCAGAGTAAAGATGACATTAAAAAAGAAGAGTTCTTGTCTGTTCTATTTGAGCCATTATTTTTTGAAAAGAAGGGCAAGCTTGCTTATCCAATTCAAGGCAGCATATTTCAAAAATATGGATATTTTTCTCATCCTAAATACAAAACTCAGATTAGGCATAAGGGGTTATTCATAAGCTCAGACGCAGGAGCAGAAGCAAGATCCGTGGCCAAGGGCAAGGTCGTTCACCTAGAAAAAAACAAGAGCAGTGGATACACATTGGTAGTTGATCATTCTGATCACTATTATTCAGTTTATTCTTACATAGGGAATCCTACAGTAAAATTGAACGATAAAGTTATTGAAGGGCAAGTGTTAGCAAAGTCTGTTCAGAGTCACCCGTTCTTTGGTGAAGGTTTGTATTTTGAAATGAGACATTTCTCTGAACCGGTAGATCCTATTGCATGGCTGGAACCTAAAAATAGAAGTATAGCAAGGAGCACAAGATGAAAAAATGGAAGTGGTTACTGCTCGTAGTTGGAATTTTTGTGATAACGGAAATCATTTCCCGATCAGATATGAAGTCTTATGCAGAAGAAAAATATAAAGACCTTCAGATCTTTGCGAAAGTTTTAAATCTTATACAGCGTTACTATGTGGAAGATGTGGATGCAGCCAAACTCATTCAAGGTGGTATCAAGGGCATGCTCAGCGAGCTTGATCCGCATACTAACTATTTACCTCCAGATATTTTTAAAGAATTTCAAGACGAAACAAGTGGAGAATTTGGCGGTTTTGGTATTGAAATCAGCGTTCAGGACGAAATCCTCACTATCATTTCTCCAATCGAAGATACACCTGCGTGGAATGCGGGTCTCAAAGCTGGCGACAAAATTGTCACTATCAATGGCGAATCCACAAAAGGCTTAAGCCTCGTTGAAGCAGCTCAGAGAATGAAGGGCAAAATGGGCGAAGTGATTCACCTAGGTATTATGAGAAAAGATTTTGATAAATCCAAAATCTTTGACGTAAAAAGAGGAACCGTCCGTATTAAATCTGTAAAATCAACGGACATGCTAGATGGATATCTGTATGTCCGCCTTACAAGTTTCATAGAAAATACGCATTCTGATTACGATAGAATTGCAAAAGCTCACATTCAAAAATATGGGAAGATCAAGGGACTCATTATTGACTTAAGGAACAATCCGGGAGGATTGCTGGATCAAGCAGTAAAGATGGCAGATACCTTCTTGGATGAGGGAACTATCGTCAGCACTATGGGAAGAGATCCAAAACAAAAAGAAGTGATCGAAGCTAAAAAAGACAAAGAGTCAGATGATTTCCCAATGATTTTGGTATTGAATGAATATTCAGCAAGTGCCAGCGAAATTTTGGCGGGCGCACTTCAAGACAATAACAGAGCGCTCGTTCTTGGCCAAAGAAGTTTTGGCAAAGGTTCTGTACAATCTGTTGTAAAACTCGGTGATGGTTCGGGCTTAAAATTAACGGTCGCAAGATACTACACGCCTAAAGGAACAGAGATCCAAGCCGAGGGAATCAAGCCTGACATCACTGTTGACGATGTTGATCCAGAGGCGTACGAAAAAGCTTTAGTGAAAAGAAATGTAAAAAGAGAATCAGATATTAATCGTCATCTAAAAGGAAAAACAGAGAGAACAAACATTGTAAAAGCTCCGCAAGTGGGAACTTTAAGTGGCAGAGACGAGTTGCTAAGTAAAGACTTCCAAATAGCACAAGCCTTCAACTATTTAAAGGCATCAAGAGTATTTAGAAAAGCAGAAGGATCGTCACCCAATCCTCCGGCAACACTTAAGAAATAACTGCTCGACTACTTAATATCTTTTAGTTTTTCTTTCGGAACTTCATTCACTTTTGCTTTGGAGGTGATGAACTCAATCACTTTTTCTTCTGTGATGGTGTTCATTAATCTTTTGCGGTTTTCTGGTTGATCGTAGATTTGTTTTACTCTTGCTTCTTCGATTCCAGTTTGCTTGATGTAGAATTCGATTTTCTTATTCACATCTTCGCTCGAAGCATTTAATTTTTCTTGATCGGCAATTTTATTTACAAGGTAGCTAGACTGCACGATAAAAGTTGCTGTCTCCGCAAAATCGCTATCCCACTTCGATGCGTAATCTTTGAATTGCTCTTCATTCATGCCCATTTGTCCCATTCTCTGGTGCATGTCTTGCTTCAAGGCTTCCTTCTGTCTATCCAAAAGTGTCGTTGGGACTTCCATTGGATTTGCCAAAGTTAATTCTTTTAAAAGACGATTTTTGAAATCTTCTTGAATTCTTTTTTCTTCGCTAGTGGTGTAATCTTTTAGAATTGCTGCTCTGAGATCTTCTAAAGTTTTAAAGCCAATTTTTTCTACGAATTCAGAATTCAACTCTGGTAATTCGTGTTTTTTTATTTCGTTCAATTTTATTTTGAACTCAACTGGCTTTCCAGCAATTGCAGCAACATGATAAGTTTCTGGGAATTTCAAGTGTGCTGTCTTCTCAGAGCCAACTTTCATACCAACTACGGCCTCTTCAAATCCTTCGATAAAAGATTTTGAACCTAATTCCAGAGGATGGTTTTCGCCTTTTCCGCCTTCAAGTGGTGCGCCATCAACAGATCCATCAAAGTTCACAATGGCCACATCGCCCATCTGTGCCGGACGGTCTTCTAAGACTGTCACGGTTTGCGCTTGGTTTTTTCGGATATTTTCTAGTGTTTTATCAACATGTGAAGTGTCTAGGTTTAGTTTTTCTTTTTGAACTTCTAAACCTTCATATTTTTTCAGTACGACTTCAGGATGAACTTCGAAAGTGAGAGAGAACGTGAAAGGCTTTCCTTCTTCAAGAGGTTTCATGTCCAACTGCGGTTGATTGATTGGATCTAGGTTTGACTCATCAAGCGCTTTGAAGAAATTTTCCTCTACGAGAGATTGAATGACGTTGGATTGTGCTCTATCGCCATAAAGTTCTTTAACTTTCGTCATTGGAACTTTGCCTTTTCTGAATCCTTTGATTTCCACGTTTTTTTGAAGCTCTCTATATGACTTCTCAAAAGCTTTTGCTACCTCTTCAGGTGGGATTTGGAAAGACATTTTTCTTTCTAACTTAGACACATTTTCAACCGTAGGTTTCATTCGAATTCTCCTCTATTTTCAAAGGCTTCGACCGTATGCGAAAACGTTTTAAAAATCAAGAGGAATAGCTGCCATTTTCCTTACAGTGGCGTCATAATCAGAAGCTGTGGAAAATGACAATTCAGAACAACAACCTAGACAATATAAACCTATTATTTTCATTTCCGGCAAAGGCGGAGTGGGAAAATCCGTTGTAGCTGCTAGCCTTGCCCATCATCTTACAAAAAAAGGGAAAAAAGTGCTGCTGGTTGAGCTTGGTGAGAAGAGCTTTTTTGAGAAATTTTTTCAACTCGATAGAGAAGGGAAAACTGTAAACTACAAAGCTCAAGAGATTCGACCCAATTTATTCATAGCCATTTGGGATTTCAAGGCTTGTTTAAAAGAATACGTTAGCTTCTACATCAAGTCTGAAAAACTGTACGATCTGTTTTTTGGAAACCAAATGATGCAAAAATTAATTCAAGCAGCTCCCGCACTAAAAGAACTAGCACTTTTAGGCAAAGCAACAAGTGGCCCGCGCCATGTGGGACCAAAGTTAGAATACGATCATATCATTATTGATTCTTATTCGACGGGCCACCACAGAGCTCTTCTCAAGGCCCCCAAAGGAATCGCGCAAGTTATTAAAAAAGGTCCTATGGGCGTTCAAAGTGAAAACATGATGCAGGTGATTCAAGATCCTCATCTTTGTCAGCAAATCATTGTGATTAAGCCGGAGGATTTGCCTACGGTAGAGGGCTTAGAGCTCAAAGATAATCTCAAAAAAGACTTAGGTTTAAACTCTACGATTGTGTGCAATCAAATTTTGAATTTCCCAATCTCTGAAAAAGAAATGTTCAATGAAGCAGAAAATACTACTGGATCCAATAAAGAATTATTAGAGTACTTTGCAAAAATATCTAGTGAGCAGGCTGCTTGCGTAAAACAAGTTGCAGATAAAGATCCAAATTATATTCCGATAGAATTTTGTTTTCACAATTCAAATAAATATGAATTCATTGCAGAGCTGGGGAAAAGCTTTGGAGGAACCTCAAAATGATTGAAGGCCTCTTTAAAAGTAAGATTCTAATCTGTGCCGGAAGTGGCGGAGTAGGAAAGACGACTGTTTCCTCCACTCTTGCTTACAAAGCAGCAGAGATGGGTAAGAAAGTTTTGGTATTTACGATCGATCCGTCCAAGAGACTGGCAACATGTTTGGGATTAGATCATTGGAATGGAAATGAAATACTAGTTAAAAAATTCGACCAATCATCTTCTGGTGGTGAGCTTTGGGCAGCAATGATTGAGCCAAAAAAGATTTTCGATGAATTTGTTCACGAGAACTCATCGACAAAAACCGAAGCACAGACAATGCTGGATAATCGTCTTTACCAGGAGCTTTCAACTTCGTTAAGTGGCTCTCAAGAATTCACTTCGCTTCAGGCGCTGAACAAGGCTTTCAAGAGTGGGATTTATGACCTTATTGTTTTAGATACGCCACCAGCGCAACATACTCTGGACTTTATTCAATCTCCAGAGGTCATTTTCAATTTGTTTAAAGGACCCATCGTCGATTGGTTTATGAAAATCTATGACAAGAAACAAAGCGGAATGTTTTCTTTCATCGGAAAGGGAACTGCCGTTGCAATCAATGTACTTGAGCGTTTGACTGGAGCAGAGTTTATTTCTGAGCTCCAGGTTTTCTTCGCCACGGTTTCTGGCTGGAGAGAGGCGATACAAAAAACCGTAATCGATACGCAGAATTTAATGATGGGCAATGATACTCAATTTGTTATCGTTACGAATATTGATGACTCAAAACTTCTAGAAGCAGAGGAAGTGGTTCGTGAATTTAAAAAAAGAGGATTTCAAGTTCATCACATTATCATCAATAAGGTCTTGCCAGAATGGACAGATTTAAAGCCAGCAACCGGCAATCAAGAAAAACTTATTTCGTTTTATAACTCTTTAAAAGAATTTTATAGCTCGCAGATTCAAAGACTGATGCAAAAAGAAGTGCGTGGCTTTAGAGCGGTGGAGTTTTGGAGTCTTCCGCAGATTACACAAGAACAAGACGAGCTTATGTCTTTAGAAAAATTATCAAAATTATTTAAAGGTATGAATTTTATGGATGGAAAATTATGAAAAATTTTTTGCTAGTGGGATTAGTATTTTTAAATTCATGCACGTCAACTCCAGAGTCAAAAATCACTGAAAAAAAACATGAAATTTCTAGATCTGCTCAGACCTTGGATGAATTGTATCAAAGGGGTAAGTCAGAACGTATTCAGGGATCGCCAAAAGAATGTTTAAAAACATTTTCTAAAGTCATTGATCTCAGAAAAACAGTGCAAGACAGCCTCTTTGCTTATTCGCTCTATCAATCTGGCCTTTGCCATGAAATGCTAGGTGAGTATGAGAGGGCCATTGCTGTTTATCAAGATGCCTTGAGAGTAAAAGCAATTGTAAACTCTGAGCTAGCGCTTCTTGAGATTCCATCGAGATTAGCAATTTCTTATGAAAGAGTTCAAGATGTAGCCACTGCAAACAATTACTATCTTATTGTAAAAAGATACATTGATGATCTTAAGAAAAACAAAAAATCATTCAACTCCAAAAAAGAATACTATGCCGAAACTTTATTCCAAATGGGAACGATTGCTAATAACTATCAACCTACGAAGTCTAGTGATCCAGGCATCCTTGCCCAGGATTTTTCTAGCTACTTAAAATCTATCAGCTATGCCCAAGAGTATTTGATGTTGGTATTAGAACTAGAAGTTCAGCCTTATACTGAGTACGCACTTAAACAGATGGTGACAAATTTCCAAAGTAGTTTTGAATTCATTAAAAACATCGGTCTTGATTCGGGAGACGATGAAGTTGTCGCTCAAAGAGATAGGCAGATGAGACAAAAAGACATGAGTACAATTCTTGCTCACCACATCGACGAATTTGAAACAGAGTCTTCAGTTCAGAAAAAATCAAAGCGCAGTGACTACAAAGAGATTTTCTCAAAACTTAAGGAAATTAAAACAGGATTGGATGCCATCATCAATGAACGGCCCATTGGTGAAGGTTTAACCCTAGAAGCGCAAAAACTTCAGGATCCTAAAAAAGAAGGACGATTTGTTCCTATAAAGAATGAGGCGAACGAAGATGAAAAGAATGGTCAGTAGATTCAAGAATGGAGTTACGTCATTCTTGGAAGGCATAAAGCTTTTAAAGAATGATAAAAATATGCGGGCCCTGGGAATTGTTCCTGCGTTGATGTCGCTCACATTATTTACTGTGGGATTGGTTGTGGGCATGATGTATGTTGATGACATTTTGTCTTGGGTCATTAAGGCTAATCTCAATGATTATAATGTTTTGCTAAAATCATTAGTGTATGTCCTATCTTTTATTTTATTAGGATTTATTTTGTATTTTGCGACTTTCTTTGTGGTTTCAATTTTGGCTATACCTGTGTGCACATCTCTTTCTCAAAAAGTTCTTATTGAGTCAGGATACTTGTCTTCAGCTAAAAAAGGACTTAAAGAGAACATATTCACTTTTGCAAAAATGCTAAGAGTTTCGCTATTAAAGCTTGGATTTATCTTAGCAATATCTGCGATGCTTTTTATTGCATCTTTTATTCCAATTATTTCGCCAATAGCCCTTTACTTTAGTTTAATGATACTCACATTCGATTGCATGGATTACGCAATGGAACACGACGAACAGGGTTTAAGACAAAGATTTAAATTTTTCTTTAGTCATTGGATCGAGTTCAGCGGGTTTGCGCTTTGTATGGCAGTCATAGTTGTTATTCCATTTATTCATTTTATTTTACTGCCTGCTGCGGTGTTGGGATCTTCTGTGCTCTATATTAGAATCCAATCGGCAAAAAAATTAAAATAAGCAAAAAATTAGATAGGTAAAAAATGATTCAAAAACAAATACATGATTTAATTTGTAAGAACTGTGAAAAAATCGACAGCTGGCTCTCTAGTAAAAAGAAAGAACTCCAGCTGCCATTCTATACAAGTATAGATATCAGAGACTCCCATCATAAAATCGTAAGCGTTGATGCGAATATTTACCCGGCGGGTTTCAATAATATTTGCCCTACAGATAAAGAGCATGCACCAGAAATCACAAAGGCATACTTGGATTCTTACTACGGCGGAAAAGTAAAAAAAATTGCCCTGCTCACAGAAGAACACACTAAAAATCCTTATTATTGGGAAAATGTAAGATGGATTTTAAAAATGGTGGAGGATGCAGGCTATGAAATAAGAGTTTGTTTGCCACAAGTTTTAGACAATGAGGTACAAGTAGACTCTTCCAGTGGGAATAAAGTTACAGTTCATCCATTTAAAAAAATTGACGGTGAGCTCATTGGAACAGATGGATTTAAGCCCGATCTCATTATCAGTAATAATGATTTCTCAAATGCCTACGAAGCTTGGGCGGAGGGATTAAAAACTCCAATCAATCCTCCGCGAGAATTGGGATGGCATCAAAGAAAGAAAAGCGACCACTTTAAATATTTCAATCAGCTCGCTACAGAGTTTTCAGACATCATCGGAATTGATCCTTGGATTTTAACGGTAGAAACAGAAGTGGCTCCCGATTTTGATGTGAACGACGTGGACTCAAGAGAGGCTGTTGCACTTAAAGTGGAAGCAATGCTTAAACGCATTCAAGAAAATTATGACAAACGAGGAATTAAAGACAAGCCGACTGTATTCGTAAAAAATAATTCCGGAACTTATGGCCTCGGAGTAATGAGAGCGTTATCTGGTGATGACATTCGTATGTTGAACAGTAAGGGTCGCGGAAAAATGAACGCAGCCAAAGGCGGCGGAGATGTAACAGAAGTCATCCTCCAAGAAGGAGTTCCAACGGCAGTCATGGCTGAGGGAGTGGTCGCTGAACCTGTAGTTTACATCGTAGGCTGCGATCTTGCCGGAGGATTCTTCAGAACTCACAGTGAAAAAGGTCCAGACGATAGCTTAAACAGCCCAGGAGCCGTTTACAAAAAAATGTGCGTATCAGATCTAAAAGTAGATCAAGGCGGATGCCCCATCGAAAACGTCTACGGCTGGGTAGCAAAACTCTCATCCCTAGCAATAGGATACGAAATCAAACAACTAAACCTAAAAATAAAAAGGTGAGCCGCACCTTTTCCACACATCTGCGTTATACGTGACGCACACCTTTGGAAAAGGTGCGGCTCACCTTTATTCCCAGGACATGGTTACGGGGATTTTTGAGAGAGTGTAGATTTCTCTTCTGTCGATGATCACTTCGCGGCTGGAGTGATTTGAATGGGAGAATTGGACTTTTGAAAGTACCCAATAACCTGGCCACATTTCAGAGACATTTCTGAATGAGAACGAAGCTTTTGGATTCACTTCAAAACTTATATCCGTATCGTCTGGAGTTAATTTGTAAATATCTTCCACTGGAATTGTAATAGGGACGGGAAGATTTGTTTTGGCAGAAAGTTCGCAAGGTGAAGTGATAACCATGGTTGGTCTTTCTCCGCTGGAGGCCATGCCTTCTGCTTCAAATGTTAATGTGTAGGAATCAAAATATTCGCAAAGGCGTTGGCTGTTCTGTTCATTCTTCACTAAAAAATTTCTAACATTGATTTGGAAATTTCTTTCAGCCTTCGCAACTTGAATACTCGTAACTATATCTTTATGTAAGGCAGTTTGAAGAGCGTCGCCTTTATCAAAGAAATTAAAAAGATTTTGATTCTCAACGGCAGCGGGCGATCTATTGTGAATAAATAAACGAGATGCGCACCAAGAGAGCAGGCACAATCCCACTAAGAAGAAAAAATATTTTTTGGAACGATAATATGTTTTCATTGTTTGTCTTAATTAATTCCCAATTAAATAAATACCTTACATATACTGTTTCGGTTTGATTCTTACACAAGTTTAATTTCACGGCAGATTACTGGACTAAGGTGTGGATTTTGGGATGCTGTCTGCTAGAGGTTTTAGTTTGGCTACTAAGGGTGCCAGTTCTGATTGGCGAGGATTCGCCGACGATCGCATCTTATCATACAGAACCTTGAACATCTGATTGGAATCCTTTGTTTGATAACCATAAAGTTTCATCATAAAGGACTCCGTTACGAAGGCATTCTTGGCAAGGGAACTGGTGAGTGTGCGTTTAAAATCTGCTAAATCTCTCACTGATGTAGGGGCCTCTCCTTCATACTTTACGTAAGGTTCAGTTAATTTTTTTATGCTCTCATTTGTAATTATATTTTCAGCAGCAATACTGGTTCCGAATAATTTTTTGTAAGTTGTGTAATAATCAATTTTTACAAACAAGCCAACTCTTGGTGTATTGATCTCATCCCCTAAAAAGGATTTAAGTTGATCGCTATTCTTCATAAGTGCAGAGGCCTCACGCGCGTAAGGTCCTTGCATAAGCTCAGAAAGAGCGTTGAAGTTTTCTGCTACTAATTTTTTATCAGATAAAATTTTCTTTAAGACCTGTATTCTTTCTGCAGGGTCTTTGGGAAATTTTAATCTACAACCTAATTCTCTAGCTTTATACAGCAGCGGATTTTTACGGGCAGAAGACTCAAAAGATTTTAAACCTTTTGCTAACGGGGCATGTTTTTCCCAACCAGCAATCGAGACGTTCTCGCAATTGTCCCAATCTGGTTTTTGAATCATATTTAAAATGGCTGTGGCATACTCAACGGCATTTTCCCGGGATATTTCTTTTGTAGGATCAGTATATGTTAATGAAGGGTTATTAATTTTAGCCATATGGACAATATGGTAAAGCAAAGAAGTTTCGCTTTTTTTTAATACTCCAGGAGCGCTATCGATCCACCCAAACATAGTTGCTCTTGGGAATATTTTTAAATACCTGGCTGAAAGCGGGTTGCTCTGAGATAAAATATTGGTAAACCCATAGTTAAGATTTTCGGTACCATCTTCTTCGATACTGTCCACAGCCGCCAAACTGTTTATTCGTGAGGTATGATCATTTGGATTATTAGATTCGATCTTTCCAGTTCCCGCAGTTCGGCATCCCTGAAGATGGAAAGAATTTAAATTTTTAAACCAGTGGGCATATTTTGGATTACAAGACATCTTCTCTAGGAAATTAATTCTTAAGGCCCCTTCGGCGCTAGCACCTTCCCATTCACCGTAGTGATGGCCTGAGATAACTAATCCATCGCATTTTGCATTTTGCTGGACCATTTTTTCAAAAGCTGCTTCAGGATCATCTCCATCAGGCATGTATTCCAAAACCTTGATATCGGAACCGATCTGCTGATTGATTTTGTCGGCAAAAGTCTTCATGTACTCTTTTTCTTTGCGGTTATTGAGCGAGAAATAGCATACGGTGCCCTCGCGCTTTTCAGCGAAAGCCTTCAAAGATATTAAAAATGTCATCAAAACCAGCAAAAATCTCATGCCTATACATCGGCGCATTATTTATCTAATTTTATGAATTGGCTTGTCTTTCTAGCCCACTCTTTTAGCATATTTAAGTGACTAGACCATGGTCCAGTTCTGAAATGGAACTGGACTTTTAGTTAGGGAATTCGTGGGGAAGCAACCTAACATTTATGACGAGTTAAAAAGTCACATTCATCCGGGGGGAATGATAATGAAGAAGATTTTGTATGTTCTTATTGTAGCATTGTTGGTTTTAATCCAATTACAAACATCAGATGCAACGGCTAAAGTAACCGCGCCGAAAGAAGCTAAAGAATGGACCTTCTTAATCTTTATGAACGGCCATGACGAAATGCTGTCTCCTTATACAGACTCGAATCTCGAATCGATCGAAAAAGTAGGCTCAACGGAAGACATTAATATTGTCGTACAAGTTGCTTCTTTGAATAGACAGCAAACAGAAAGAGTTTATGTAAACAAGGGCAGTCACGATATTATCCAAAAACTTCCTCGCGTTGACATGGGCGACTACAAAGAACTCAATAAATTTATCGCATGGACTGTAGAGAACTATCCTGCAAAAAAATACTTCATCAACGTTTGGAATCACGGAACAGGTTGGCACAACATCCATTTAAATATGGAAGGTTCAAGACCTAGCGCATTTGAAACTCATGACGTTTCTTTTGATGGCATAACTGGAAATTTTATTTCTACGGAGCAAATGGGTCAGGTCATGAAGAAATTCGCATCTCTAATTGGGCACAAAGTTGATCTTTACGGAAACGACGCGTGTTTAATGTCGATGATTGAGGTTGCAGCTGAATTCACGGATTCAGTATCGTTCTTTGCAAGTTCACAAGAAAACGAACCTTTGGCGGGATGGCCTTACGATAAACTCCTTGCAAGATGGGTAAAAAATCCAACAATGGATGGCGGAGAAGTGGGTTCAATCTTAACCGAAGAATATTTAAAACTTTATCCAGACGACGAAGTAAATCCTCATGGCACAACTTTTTCGACTATTGATATGAGTAAGCTGGATATCTTGATTACTTCCTTAGCAAACCTTCGCAATGAACTTATGGGACTGGGTGCGGAAAAAACAAAAGCTCTATTTACAGTAGCTAGCGGAACGCACAACTTTGCGGGCGGACCTGATTATAAAGACATTTATGATTTCATTTCTAGATTGGAAAATAGCTCTGCATTGGGTGTAAATAAATCTGTACTTACAGATGTAAAAAGTGCCTTTAATGAGGTTGTTATCAAGAATGTTCATTCCGCAGAAGAAGCGCGTGCGCATGGATTATCTGTGTGGTTGCCGACTTATGAGTTGTACTACAGTGACCACGTATCTCGATACAAAAATCTAGAGTTCAACAAGAAGACAGGCTGGGCCGATCTTCTTGATTTATTTTTTAATAACAAAAAATAATTAGCGTGTTTTAGAAAGCAGAATGCCACTGAACCAGATCACATCAACACCTTTGTACTTGATGTGAGATGGAGTGCTTCTGTTTGCACAATCAAAATTTTGTCCAAGTGATGTAATGTATTTTGAAAGATCAGAATCAGGCAGAGAAAGAATGTTCATATCATTAAGATGAGCGCTCAATTTTTCTCTGCTTGTGTAACACTCGTAAACTTCAGCTTGAGCTCCACCTGGTAAAGCCGGGCAAGGGCGAATTGAAGAACGAACCCAAAGATCATTTCCTTGCACAACAACAAGTTCAACGGGCTGAACTGCCATTGAAGCACCGTTATCGTACATTTCGATATTAGAAGCGAATGCTCCACTTGCAACAAATAGAGTTGCGATAGCTAAAAGTAATTTCATTATTTCCCCCTAGGAATAGTATTTGTAGGGTTTTCTAACAAAAGATTACTGGTGATTCAACTGCGGCCTGATATTTGGGACAGTGCAAATGCAAACAACTTAATCTGCTTGATCATGGAAGCGAGTCCGTTAGCTCGGGTTTGAGATAAATGCGTGTTAAGACCTAGTTTTTCCATAAATTCCGCATTGGACTGCATAATCTCTTGAGCTGTTTCTCCAGAATATACTCGCAGGGCCAAAGCTACGAGTCCCTTCACAATTGCGGCATCACTATCGCCCTGATAATAGATTTTTCCATCTTTCATTTCGGCAAACATCCAGACAGAAGACTGACAGCCTTTTACTTTGTACTGATCAGTTTGATATTTAGGATCAATACGACAGTCTTTTCCGATTTTAATGAGGTGAGAATATTTCTCTTCCCAAGAAGGAAATTTCTCAAACTCCTCAACAATATATTTTGATTTTTCTGTGATGCTCATTATTTGTGTTGTTTCGCAAGTTCAACAAATGTGCGCACGATAACTCCCGAGGCCCCTTTTGCAGGTGTATAAGGAAGTCTATGGCCATTATTATAAGCAGTTCCTGCAATATCAAAGTGGGCCCACGGAATATCCTTTTCAACAAACTCACCTAAGTAAATTGCACCTTGCGCGCTACCTGCGCCACGTCTTTGAGAAACGTTTTGTAGATCTGCGTAGGTGCCTTTCATATCTTTTAGATGTTCTTCATGCATTGGCATTTCCCAAAGGGTTTCCCCAGAAGCTGCTGCTGCTTTTGCAATTTTTTGAGTTAACTTTGTGTCACGAGAAAAGAATCCGGTGTGCACATCACCCAGTGCCATCACCATGGCGCCTGTCAATGTGGCAGCATCAACGATGAATTCTGGTTTTTGTTCTGAAGCATAAACAAGTGCATCAGATAAGATCAATCTACCTTCCGCATCGGTGTTGTTTACTTCAGTTGTTTTTCCGTTTCTGGCAGTAGTGATATCGCCCGGCTTATTTGCAAATGGTCCTGGCATGTTTTCAGAAGATGGAACAATCCCGATCACATTTACTTTGAGTTTTAATTTTGCAATGGCAAGCATTGTTGCAATGACGGCAGCTCCGCCCATCATGTCGTATTTCATTTCTTCCATACCTGCGCCGGGTTTTAAAGAAATACCGCCCGAGTCAAAAGTTAATCCTTTTCCAACAAAGCAAATTGGTTTTTTAGACTTTGCTCCACCTTTGTATTCCATAATGATCAAGCGTGGATCTTCTCCGCCGCCGAGCGAAACTCCGTGCAGATTTCCCATTTTTTCTTTTTTAATTCTAGCGCCATCCCAAATTGTAACTTTGAGTCCTGTGCCAGTGGCTGCTTTTTTTGTAGTCTCTCCAAGGATGGGAGGATTCATTTGGTTTCCTGGAGTATCACCAATTGTTCTCGCGAAGTTTACTGCCTCCGAGACAATGCGGGCTTCTTTTTCTGCGTTTTTAGCAGAAGTTGCAGTTCCAGCTAATGAAGTTAAAATATTCACTTTCATTTTTGCAAAATCTTTTGCAGTATCTGATTTATTGGGTGAAGATTTATAAATATCAAAAGTATATTCGCTCAAATAAAAACCTTCGAACACAGCTTTTAAATTTTCTTCTTTAGTTTTTGTAGTAAGAGGAAGTGTTTCAATAGCGATAGTTACAGACTTTGCTGAGTTTGCCTTTAAATTTTTGAAAGCATTCGAAGAGGCTCTTCTAATTACCTCATGAGTAACTCTTTTTGCATCTCCTAAGCCAACAAGAAGTAAATTTGTAAAACCTAGGAAGGCATATTGTCTAAAAAATAAAGATTCACCAAGGGCGCCTTTGAACGGAGCGTACGTTAATGCCTCAGACATATTTGCCTCCCAGTCCTTTGGTAAACCTTTCAAATTGAGACTGATCTTTTTTGTCTTCCCGAAGTCATTTGTGAAGATGACCAAAGTCGAGTCTTGGGCTTGTGTAATATTTTTATTCATCTGACTGTTAATCTGGGTGGTAATAAATGAGAATTCGAGTGCCATTTGTGCTCCTAGTTAGTTCCTGCTGTAATTGCCTAGTTTTCGATCGTTAGACTGTAAATTTAGCTTACTAGACCTAAGTTTAACTCCGACTCATCACGTCTATCAACCTACTATTCAAAGGACAAGATGATTTTAAGTAGGAGCCATTTATAAACATCTGGCGGATTTATCCGATAGAATAAATGTGGGTTAGATATTGGGTTGCCAAAGCCTGATATAGTGACCACATTAAACGCGTGAAGTTGGACATCTTTGAAGGAGTTTTTAATGCCGTTAATCCCTATGGTCGTAGAGCAGACATCTAGAGGTGAAAGAAGTTTCGATATTTATTCTCGTCTATTAAAAGAGAGAATCATCTTTATCGGAACCCCCATCAACGACGAGATCGCAAACCTAGTGGTTGCGCAGTTGTTATTCCTCGAAAGTGAAAACCCGGAGAAAGATATTCAAATCTATATCAATAGCCCGGGTGGAAGTGTGAGCGCTGGTCTAGGTATCTATGACATTATGCAATTCGTGAAGTGCGATATCGCTACATACTGTATTGGTATGGCTGCAAGTATGGGATCACTTCTTTTAACTGCAGGAACAAAAGGCAAACGCTACGCTATGCCACATTCTCGAGTGATGATTCACCAACCGTTGATTTCTGGTCACGGTATCAGTGGCCAAGCAACAGATATAGAAATTCACGCTAGAGAAATGTTGAGAATTAAAGAAATGTTAACTGATATTTACGTTCATCATTCAGGCAACAAGAAAGATTTTCTTCATTTATCAATGGAACGAGATCATTTCTTAAGCCCGGAACAAGCAAAAAGTTATGGGCTTATCGATCACGTTGTAGACTTTAGAAAAGAAAAGAAATAAGCAGAAAAGAGAAGAAGGATAAATAATGAGCATAAACAAGAAGGCACCTACTGGATTATCTTGCAGCTTTTGTGGAAAGAGTCAGAAAGAAGTTAAAAAACTGATTGCGGGCCCTGGTGTGTACATCTGTGACGAGTGTATTGATCTATGTAATGACATCATTGCCGAAGAAAGAGAAAAAGAAGTTCACGTTGAAGGCGAAGGATTCAAAGTTCCAAAGCCACAAGAAATCAAAGAATTCCTTGATGGATATGTGATTGGTCAAGATGGAGCGAAAAAAGCTTTATCTGTAGCTGTTCATAATCATTATAAGAGAATCAATTCTGCTTCCAAAAAAGACGAAATCGAATTGCAAAAATCAAACATCATGCTCATTGGTCCAACCGGAACTGGTAAGACACTACTTGCCCAAACAATAGCTAGACATTTGAACGTTCCATTTGCCATGGCCGATGCAACGACATTGACTGAAGCTGGCTATGTAGGGGAAGACGTAGAAAACGTAGTGTTAAATTTATTACAAGCTGCGGATTATGATGTAGAGAAAGCACAACGCGGAATCATTTATATCGATGAAATTGATAAGATTTCTAGAAAATCAGAAAACCCATCAATCACAAGAGACGTGAGCGGTGAAGGTGTGCAACAGGCTCTTTTAAAAATCTTAGAAGGTACAGTTGCGAATTTACCTCCAAAAGGTGGTAGAAAGCACCCTCAGCAAGAATTTATTCAAGTAGATACTAGAAACATTTTATTCATCTGCGGCGGGGCTTTCGTCGGGCTTGAAAAAATTATCGAAAACAGAATGACGCAAAAATCTATTGGTATTGCGGCTTCAATTCCATCGATGAAAGATCAAACAAAAAAGATCGATGAATTGTTCCAACAAGTACAACCAGACGATTTAGTGAGATTCGGTTTAATCCCTGAATTCATTGGACGTTTGCCGGTTGCAGCCGTACTAGACCAGTTGTCAGAAGCAACATTGATAGATATTTTGACAAAGCCAAAGAACTCTTTGGTTAAACAATATCAAAAATTAATGTCTTATGAAGGTGTTGATTTAATCTTCACAGATGAAGCACTCAAGGCTATAGCCCAGTTATCACTCAAAAGAAAAACTGGAGCGCGTGGACTACGTAGCGTTATCGAAACTGCAATGATGGATGTTATGTACGAAATTCCTTCCATGAAGGGTGTTAAGAAATGTATAATTGATAAAGAAGTCATAACTGATGGGAAGGCCCCTAGTTATAAACTTAGCCAAGATGGCCAAGACGACGACGTAAAAACCGACGTTAAGAAAATCAAGGAAGAGTCCGCGTAACTTCTAAACAAGCCTTCCCTCCTATGACCAGAAAGGAATTTCTATGGCTCAAGAGGGAAGTAAGAAGGACGCAAAATCGTTACCACTGTTACCGCTCAGAGATCTCATCGTTTTTCCGCACATGATGATGCCACT
This sequence comes from Bdellovibrionota bacterium, assembly GCA_040386775.1. Classification (NCBI taxonomy): domain Bacteria; kingdom Pseudomonadati; phylum Bdellovibrionota; species Bdellovibrionota bacterium. The sequence continues at coordinate 17,099 of JAZKEU010000013.1, forward strand.
ATTCGTAGGTCGTGAAAAGAGTATCAATGCTCTTGAACACGCTATGAATCAGAGAACGGATATCATTCTAGCAGCGCAAAAAGATGCAAAAACAAACTCACCAGAAGCTGAAGACATTTATGAAATCGGTACACGCGGCAGTATCATTCAGCTTCTTCGTTTACCAGACGGAACTGTAAAAGTTCTTATCGAAGGTAAAGGCAGAGTAAAAATTAACAAATTCGTAGCGAATGAAAATTACTTCCAAGTAGATTTCGAAGATCTTCCAGAAAAAATCGATAACAAAGTTGAAGCTAACGCTTTGATGAGATCGGTGAAGACAACTTTCGAAACATACGTGAAATTGAACAAGAGAATTCCGCCAGAAATCCTAATGAGAGTTTCAACTATCGAAGCTCCAGGAGAGTTAGCAGATATCATCGTTGCTCAATTGAACTTGAAGCTCGAAGATAAGCAAAAAATCCTAGAGATCAATGATCCTGCGTTGAGATTAGAAAAACTTCTTAACTTAATGACTGGTGAAATTGAAATCTTAGAAGTAGAAAGAAAAATCAGAAACAGAGTTAAGAAACAAATGGAACGTTCTCAAAAGGAATACTATTTGAATGAGCAAATGCAAGCCATTCAAAAAGAACTTGGCGAGAAAGATGATTTCCAACAAGAAGTTCGTGAACTAGAAGAAAAGCTCAAAACTAAAAAAATGAGCAAAGAAGCGCACGAAAAAGTTAAGAAAGAAATTAAGAAATTAAAAATGATGTCACCTATGAGTGCTGAAGCCACTGTAGTTAGAAACTACATTGACTGGGTACTTGGTCTTCCATGGTACAATTACTCCGAAGTGAAGCATGATATGGCTTTCGCTGAAGAAATTTTAGATGAAGATCACTGGGGATTAGAAAAAGTAAAAGAAAGAATCTTAGAACATTTAGCTGTTCAACAGATGACTGGTAAACTTCAAGGTCCAATCCTTTGTTTAGTTGGTCCTCCAGGTGTGGGTAAAACTTCTCTTGGTAGATCGATTGCAAAATCACTCAATAGATCGTTCGTAAGAATTTCTTTGGGTGGTGTTCGTGATGAAGCGGAAATCCGTGGTCACAGAAGAACATACGTTGGAGCAATGCCAGGGAAATTAATCCAAGCTTTAAAGAAAGCAGATACAGGAAACCCGTTAGTTCTTTTAGATGAAATCGATAAAATGAGTAACGATTTCAGAGGCGATCCAGCTTCTGCAATGCTTGAAGTTCTAGATCCAGAACAAAACGCTACTTTCCAAGATCATTATTTGGAAGTGGAATACGATTTATCGCAAATCATGTTCATCACAACTGCAAACTCTCTTCACACGATCCCAAGACCATTACTTGATCGTATGGAAATCATCCAATTGGGTGGATACACTGAAAACGAAAAATACTTCATCGCAGAAAAGTATCTTGCTCCTAAGCAATTAGAGAAGCACGGTTTGACTGACGATAAAGTAGAATTCACAGAAGCAGGCTTAAGATTCTTGGTTCGTCACTATACGCGTGAAGCGGGTGTGAGAACTCTAGAAAGAGAAATTGCAAGTGTTGCAAGAAAGACTGCGCGTGAACTTTTAAGAACAGACAAAGCGAAAGCAAAAATTAAAATTCCTAAGCATGTAAAAGGAAAACCATTCCAACTTACACCAAAAGTGATCACTGACCTCTTGGGTGCGGAAAAGTACAAACATGGAAAGATCGAAGAAGGAAACGAAATCGGTCTTACAAATGGTATGGCTTGGACAGAAGTGGGTGGAGATCTTTTAGTGATGGAAGTTACGATGGTTCCTGGAAAAGGGAAGTTCACAGTGACTGGCCAATTGGGTGATGTGATGAAAGAATCTTGTTCTGCGGCGATGAGCTATGTGAGATCACGTGGACCACTCTTCGGCTTAGACAAAGAATTCTTTGCTAACATCGATATCCATATCCATGCCCCAGAGGGCGCAATTCCTAAAGACGGACCGTCGGCAGGTATCGCGATCACTACTTCAATCGTTTCTGCAATCATGAGAATTCCAGTGAAGAGAACAGTTTCGATGACAGGTGAAGTGACATTGAGAGGAAGAGTTCTAGCAATCGGTGGTCTAAAAGAGAAAATCTTAGCGGCACACAGAGGCGGAATTAAGACGATCATTTGTCCTAAGGAAAATGAAAAGGATCTTAAGGACATTCCAAAAGAAGTTCTTAAGGAATTGAAAGTGATTTTAGTGGATCACGTGGATCAAGTGCTTGTAAACGCTCTTGATATCTCGAAGCCACAAGATCTTTTCAAGATGAGAAACGACAAGGTATTTGGGCTTAAGGCACAATTTACAGGTCACTCATTCCACTGACCCGGTAATTAAAATAGTAGACACACAAAGCCAGGGAGAAATCTCTGGCTTTTTTATTTTGATTTTTGACATAAGTAAATAATCAGGGTTTTATCTCGCACATCCGGGGGGATAATTCATGAAGCAAGCGATCTTATTTGTTCTACTTTTAAGCATATTCAGTATCAATGTATCAGCGCAAGTTTCTGCTATAAGACATCCAGATCAAGACTACCAAGATGCTGCAAGAAAAGTATTCAATCTTCGAAATCTAAAACATAAATTTTTAAAAAATACAGATGCTTATTCTGCAAGAACTTCAGAAATCATTATGTCTTCCGTAGCACCTTGGAGCCATGGAGATATCAACAAAGCTTTTTCCGAAGTTCGAGACGAAAGATTTATGAGAGACGACACAGGATTTGCCAGAAGACCAACTTGGCTCTATCCATACGATGGTTGTTATGCGAGAGCAGAAGTAGCTGCGCAAAGATTAGAACTTAAAGGATTTTCAAAACCTTCGAAGGTTTTTATTTTTGGAAACTTGGTTGTAGAATCAAAGAATTCATCTCAAGGGGTAGTCACTTGGTGGTACCATGTTGCCGTTGCTTACGGTCACCAGGGAACGATTTATATTTTTGATCCTGCCCTTGAGCCTAATAATCTTTTAACGGTTCAGCAATGGTCTGCTCTTATGGGGCCAGCAAAAAAACAATTTTCAATTTGCGATGATGCAGCTTTTGATCCGTATTCTCCATGCGAAGGAGGGGCTCAACTTTCTTATGAGCAGGCTCAAGAACATCAAGAGGATTTTTTTAATGCAGAAAAAGAAAATCTAATGTTATTAGGCAAGAATCCAGCAGAAGAGCTAGGTGACTTGCCTGTTTGGAAAAGAGAGTAATTTAGGATTATAAGTTGAAGGTGTGGGGTAGGGACTGATGTCTAAGATTTTAGACTCTAAAAATTTAGAACAGGATTACGAGTTAGGAAAGCTATATAGAGATCGTGGTGATTTTGATAATGCTATTGCTAAATTTGAACCTTTGTCTCAGGATTATTTCGAATCCAAAAGATATGATGATTATTTAAAGTGTCTAAATGATCTATTAAGAATTTACGCAGAACAAGAAGATGCGGCAAAAATTCAATCTACAAAAGAAAAACTTCAAGACATTGCAATGAATGATGATTTTGAAATGTCATCTTATACCTACTACACGCTGGGCATTTGTGGTGCCTACAAAGGGCAATACGACATAGCTTTAGATTATTTCCAAAAAGCACTGACTCTAGGCCTTCAAAATGAAAACAAAAAAGACATGTGTTATGCTATAGCTGGCCTTGCAATTACTTATTCTCAATTGGGAAAATATCAAGAGGCTCTCCAGGAACTTTACAATCTAAAAGTATTTTTTGAAGTATTGTCTCTTCCAGAACTCAAAATCTCATCCCAAATTTTAAATGGTGTAATCTTAAGAAAAACAGGAAGGCATGAACAATCTCTAGAGGTTCTCTGGGAGTGTTACGACTATTTGAAAACAGAAAAGAATCATTATTTCTATTTACAGCTTTTGTATGCCATTGGCGTGACTTACAAAGAACAAGGCGACGTGGAGCTTGCAAAAATTTATTTGCAATTGCTTAAAAAATCTATCGATGCGAATAGTTTTGTTCGTTTAGCAAAAGATACTGAAAAAAGATTGTTGGAAATAGGTGTGTCTAATCAGGACGAATACGATTTGATTTTTGATCTTATCAGCAACTCAGTCACTGAAAGAAAAAAAGGGAAAGTAGACTTCAACAACCAATTTATCCTTTTAGAGCTTCTTCACCTCTTTATGAAATATCCAGGAGAGACCTTCTCTAAGGAAGCCATTGTTAAGAAAATTTGGAATCAAGAATATTCTCCTGTAATCCATGACAATAAGATTTACGTTACCATTAAAAGATTAAGAAAAATGATTGAGCCAGACTATAACAAGCCGAAGTATATATTTCGCGCAAAGAGTGGATACTTTTTCAACAAAGCATCCCGAGTAAGATTGAATGTAGAGGAGAGATGATTATGAAGTTGTTTATTATTGCTGTTGCTATCTCGCTGATGAGTTCACTAAGTTTTGCGCAGAGGACATCTGGCGGAGATATGCCATTTCCGATTGGTAAGGTTATCGATTTCCCAAAAGATGACGGTAAAGGAGTTTGGAAAGATGAGCTCAAGAAAAAAATCTTTAGATTGAGACCGCTTAAGGGTGTATTAGAAGATGGGACTATCCTTGTTCAAATGCTCGGCTTAAATAAAAAAGTTATTGCAGATGGATTGGGCGTTGTGGGGAGCGACAAAGTTCTTACGGCAAACCTAAGATATATTGCCGATCCGACAAACTATGTAGAGATTAAAATCGCCAATTTATGTTCAGACGCTTTATTTGATAACAGCACTGACTTCTCAGAGCTTTGTAAAACTCAGCAGATGTGGGCATCCGTAAGGGTCCTAGATAGCAATGATAAGCTTTCTCCTCCGCAGCCTTTCGTTATTAAGAAAACCAGAGAGAGATAGTAAATATACGTATTTATTAGACTTTACATGATTTGAGGGGAATCTTAATTTTCCTTCAAATCATGCTCGACAATTGAGAGGATTTATCTTAAAACTCTCTTTCCTAATTAGCGCCTAACAATCTTTTTAGATGCTTATTTCAGGGGATTAGCTCAGTTGGTAGAGCGCCACCCTTACAAGGTGGATGTCGTCGGTTCGAGCCCGGCATCCCCTACCATTTTCCCGTCGCAGGAGATTTCCATGCCTAAATTATTTTTAATCATTTTTTTAGTGTTTCCTTCTTTCGGTTTTTCTCAGGACGCCATCCCGCAGCCAGCAAGGGATTTGAAAAGCGTGATGAAAGAGATTGGACCAATATTTAGAGTTATTTCACAGACTGTCGCTGATGCGAGCAAAAATCCCGAAACCATTCAGAATCTTAAAGATTTGGAAAGCCTCGTTTATGAGGCGCTTTCACTGCGTCCACCGATGATCGCTAGTATGCCGGAGTCAAAACAGAGAAAAGCGGAGCTGAGATATCTCCACTTAGTTTTAGAATTACAGCTGGCCATCGTAGATGCACAAACAGCATTGCTTAATAGTGATCAGAACACTGCCCAATTAGCCGTTAAAAAGATGTCTACTCTTCGAATAACTGGGCATGGCGAATTTTCCGAATAGCAGAATATAGAGATAGGCTAGTCCTTTCATAACACTGCTCCGAACTCTCTTACTGTTAGTACGCTCCCAAACGGATTTAATTTAAGCATATTTGGTTAAAACTAGGCTTTAGCCAAGCTCTCTTGACAAAAGACAGTATCAACAGCGAGAGTGAAGAGATTAGGATATTAAGAATATAGAAAAGTAAATCAGAGAAGGTAGATCGTGGCACGTAAAATTCTTTTGGTAGAAGATAATGCAACAAATATTGCTATTATGACAGAGTTTCTCACAGATGAGAATTTTGAGATTCTGTTTGCAAAAGATGGGGAAGAGGCTGTTGCAGTCGCTGAGAGTGGAAAGCCAGATCTTATTCTCATGGATATAAATTTGCCAATCATGTCTGGAATTGATGCCACAAAAAAAATTAGATCAAATCCAAACACAAAAGATATTCCTATTATCGCTCTGACGGCAGGAATTATGCCTGACCAAAAGAAACAAGCCATGGACGCTGGATGCAATGATTTCCACGGCAAACCAATTGATTTTATGCTTTTGATTGATCTAATGAATAAATATCTTAAATAAAAATATTAAATTAATTTTGCTAACTTTAAAAGTTGAGAGCTAACCTTTAGCTTTTCAGACTCGATTCGTTCTCTGTTCATTTCAAATCTTAGTTTACCGTCTTCTAGGAAAAAATTAATCATAGAACCTTTTTCGGCAAACCCTTTTTCTTTGCTAATAATAAGAGTAGAAGATCCTTTGGTTTTCTTCACCAGAGAGGTTAAAATTTTCTCTTCGGTGAAAACCAATATGACCAATTGACTGTCTTTGAGGTCGGCTAAACTTTGAGCTTGGTGTAAATTGATTTTTTTGTCTCTAATTTTTTTATTCTTAGAAATTTCCGATAAGTGCTGAAAGATAGACGAGTTTCCGAGTACCGTGATATTGAAATCCGCACTCTCTTCTTTCTTCGACTCTGGCCATTCAATGTAGTTTGTAAATTGGTAAATGAACGCGGCTTGCACTCTATCGAGATCTGCTAGGCTTTCCGCACGTATTTGTGAACTCGATACCATAGCAATAAACAAAACAAAAAAAATGTATGCTGTGCGAGTTACAAAAGATTTTTTTATGCTGGATTTCAAAACAGATCTCCCAATTTTTATAAAATTCTACAGACGAGCTTCAAGATTTAGCATAAATTCGCGTTCATAGGCTGGCATTGGTGCATGCCCACCATAATAAGGTTGAACCAAAAGGTAATCCTCATCAAAGATATTATGCACGGTGAATCTCAAGTCAATGTCCTTGGCCACTTCGCGCCAGTTGATGCTAAGGTTGGTCAAGATAATAGCATCAAAGGATCTATAGCTGAAATCGGTGTTACCGCTGTTTGCAGATACTTCAGTTTGCCCATAGCGAGTTGATAAATATGTCAATGAAGGACCGAATTGAAAGTCATTCCAAATATAATAAGCACCTAAATTTAATTTTAAATTCGGTAAACCCAAAAGATGCTCTTTGTCCGCTGTGATATAGGCAGAAGAACTTTCAGATCGTGGTTGTACATAAGAGAAATTGAAAAAACCTCCGACATTAGGAAGGCGATACTGCACTTCACCCTCAACGCCTTCGCTTATCATTTCCCCTTGGTTCGCATATAGATTTTGTGCGCCAACGTAAGTGATTACATCTTTAACTTTTAAATAAAAAATATTAAGTTTTGCTGAAAGGTTTTTTTGTAATAAATAACCCAGTTCGTATTCCCATGTTTCTGAGCTTTCTGGATTTAGAGCATTGGGATCTGTAGCACTTAATCTTGTATACGCCTGGAAGGTTAGAGGAACGCGGTAGGATTGGCCATAGAGTAATTTAGAGTTGAAATCACCATCAGTATAGGTAACTCCTACTCTAGGAGCAAAGGCATCTCCAAAGACAGTGTCCTCGTAACGTCCGCCTGCTGTTAAATTAAATTTCCCCATCGTCTGAAGCCACTGTGCAAAAGCATAATTTGATTCATTGCCCACTTCGAATTTATTTTCTGTTGGTGAAGTGTGAAGTCCTGGATCTCCATTTGTGCTGATACTTTCGGCCCAATCCATGGCGTATCCTGCGCCGATAGATAGTTGTGAGTCTTCATGGTCGTAGTTGGCTTTTAATTCGGCCTTATAGTTTTTTATAGTATTGCCTGGGCCATTAAACTCTTGTACCGCGGGATCCAATTGGATATTTGGGTGAGTCGCAGCTCCCATGGGCACCCCCTCCATGTAGGTGAGTGTGGGTATAAGACTGATTTTAGAGTTAACGGGTATTGTGTACTGAATATCCAACCCTTGATTCACGACATTCAATCTCTCGGTATACATTCCGTTTAGAGGCGGAACGACGGCACCATAGCCACTTTGAGATCCAAAGTCTAAAGAGAATTGATTGTAACGAATGGTAAGGTTGTCTTTAAACTTCATTTCGGTAATGAGATGCTGCCAATAACGACCGCTGTTTGCCGTGTCGAGATCGATACTGCCCCCATAAAAATCACTCCATTTTTTGCTTGAAAAAGGACGCATAGACTTACCAAAATGGAGTGAGTATTCCATGTCCTCTGTTTTTTTACCATAGGCTAGATTTCCACTCTTAGTAAGCTCGCCTCCCATGGATCCCATGTTCGCATTGACAACTACGCCATCAAGGTCCTTTCCTGAACGTGTGATAACATTGATTACGTTGGCTTCTGCTAGACCTCCGTACACGGCGCTGCCGGGTCCGCGAATGATTTCAACCTTTTCAATTATTGCGGCTGGGAAAGTACTCAAAAAATTCACGTTGCCATAGCCAAGATCGTTAGCCATAACACCATTAATCATAATGAGCGCTTTTCCTTCATGAACCCATAGTCCACGAGAACCCAATCCTACGTTCGCAAAACTATCCATACCAAATTCAAAGCCGGGGACAAGTCTCAAAACATCAGAGAGGTCTCTCATTCCGTAGAGCTCAATATCCGCTCTAGTTACAATCGAGACAATTGCGGCTGCGTTTTGTTGAGACTGTTTTTTTTTAGATGGTAGAGCTACTTCAATTTTCATAAGGTCTTCCAGCGAAAGGGCGCTGAAATCATCAGCAGCTGCAGTAGGAGGACTTGCCGGGGCTTCGTCCTGAGCGTAAGTGGCTGTTGAAAACAAACTCATAAATAACAAAACATTAAATACAATTCTAAAATTCATGAAAGCTCCCATGCTTTTATTTTTTGATAAATAAATTTTCGAGAAGAAACTCTAATTAAGCAAACAATTTCTTAAATAACTTTAAAAATGTCTTTGGCGGGATATTTGTCCCGCTTCAAAAGTCTAACCCAATATCTTTTATTTAAATATATAAATTTTATTTAAAGGTTTATGTAGACCTCACTACCTTTTTAAAGAATAATTAAGCATTAATTAAAAGGATTTTCAGTTGAGTAAAGCATGAGTAAAGCAAGTAGCTTGCAAGTTAGACTTATCAGGATGCAGCTCCTGAACGTATTGGTTGTAATATTATTTATTTCAACAGTTGCCGTATATTACATTGTTAATGAAGTCTCCAGTCTCTACGAAAAGCAGATTAATGCAACTGTCAAGATTGTCGCACATAACTTAAAGACTCCCATGATGTTCAATGACAATGATGAAATACAGAATACTCTTTCTGTATTGAATGCTGACCCTAACTTTCTGGGAGCGGTTTTAGAAAAAAAATCTGGAGAAAAAATAACTTACCTCGAAGATTTTAGGGGCGATGGAAAAGTAAATCAAATCAATGAACAAGACTTTATATTTTCTGAAAAAATCAAAGCTTTAAATGACGAGCTTGGGACGCTTTATATCAAGTATACAAAAAAATATTTGCATGACATATACCTTTCAATTGCTATGTTTACTTTTGCAGTATTTGTTTTTGCAGTGGGGATATCTGTTTTGTTGGCTAGATTTTTTCAAAAAGACGTTACAGGGCCAATCAATAGCTTATTAAAATTCATCAGCAAAATTACTGCACATAGTGAGTGGCAAAATATTGCAAACATACCAATTTCAAGCTCAGAGATTTCGGAAATATTGAATTTAAAAATTGAGTTTAAAAAGATGGTCGAGGTTATTAAAAAGCGTGAAGAAGAAACTACGAGTGCCAAAAATGCCGCAGAAAAAGCCAACGAGGCAAAGTCTGAATTCTTATCTAATATGAGCCACGAACTGAGAACCCCGATGAACGCAGTTTTGGGGTATACGCAATTACTCAGAAGATCTTTCCATAAAAAAGGAATTTTGGATTATCAAAAAGATCTTGGCGAGATTGAGAAGGCCGGGAAGCACCTTTTGTCGTTGATCAATGATGTTCTAGACATCGCTAAAATTGAATCAGGGAAAGTTGAGCTTTATGTTGAAAATTTTAATTTAGAAAAAGAAGTTGAAGAGATAGTTTCGCTGATTAAACCATTTGCTGCGAGTAAAAATAACCAAATGAGCGTAGAGATAGAAAAGTCTCTAACAGAAATGACTTCCGATGTTACTAAGTTTAAGCAGGTTTTATTAAATTTGATCAACAATGCCTGCAAATTTACAGAAAACGGAACGGTAGCGTTAAAAATACTTCCTGAGGTTATCAATGGGTTGCCTGCCGTAAGAATTTCCGTTTCGGATACGGGAATCGGTATTACTGCTGAGCAGATTGCTAAATTATTTAACCCGTTCACGCAGGCCGATACTTCAACCACAAGGAAATACGGAGGGACTGGGTTAGGATTGCATATCAGTAAAAACTTTGTAGAACTGATGGGCGGAAAAATATTTGTGGAAAGTGAGTTGGGCAAAGGCGCTACATTTACTATGATACTGCCATTGTCTTTGGATCATCACTTAAAAAATAAAATTGAAAACAAGGGCAGCTCAAAAGATGATTTACAAAAATTTAAAATTCTGATCATCGATGACGAAGCTTTTGTCCATGACCTTTTTACTAAGAATCTTGAAGAATTTAGAGTAGAAATCTTAAGTGCTTATAATGCGAAAGAAGGAATTGAATCAACCCGAAAAAATAAACCTGATCTTATCCTTTTAGATATTACTTTGCCGGATTTAAGCGGGTGGGATGTTATGTCTATTTTAAAAAGCGACAAAGAATTGGCAGGCATTCCTATTATTATTAGCACTACAACGGAAGAAAAGAATAAAGCTTACACGATAGGTGCTGCTGACTTTTTACAAAAACCTGTCGATAACGAAAGGTTTTTACGATTGCTTCTTAACTACAGATGCAAAAACCCCCCGTGTTTGGCCTTGGTGGTAGATGACAATGAGAATAACAGAAAAGTTATGGAAAGATCTCTTGTTCAAGAGAGTTGGAATGTAAAAACTGTTGATAGTGGAGCAGAGGCGCTTGAATTCTTAAAAAGTAATAAACCTGAAATTATATTCTTGGATTTAATGATGCCAGATATGGATGGATTTGAAGTTTTAGATAAAATCAAAAGCCATGAGGCCTGGTTAGATATTCCTGTAATCATAGTGACAGCAAAGGACCTGACCGAAGAAGATAAGAAAAGACTTAATAATAAAATGGAAAGTATCCTAACCAAGGAAAATTTTAGTAGTGAAAAAGCAAAGCACGAAATTTTAAGAATTCTTGGTAAATCAAAAGTAAAAGAGAGCCTTTAGATAAGCGTTGAAATATTACAATTTGAGAGTTGCAAGTTGCGTGATTTTTGAGTTGGAATTATGTTTGGCATATGAAAGCTTTGGGGTTGATTTTTGGTTTGCTAATTTGCTCTGTTTCTTATTCGGCCCTGCCGGATGCTAAATATCATTGCGAAGACGAAAGTACTCTTGATCTCAAAAAAATGAAAGCTCAGTTCCATGATATTTCTAATCAAGATAAAGAGGTCAGCGGACTTTCTATTCTAAACTCTGGAAAAGCCATCAAATTAAAATTTGATAATGGATCTTCAGTTCTTTGCCACAAATCTAAAGTTGAAATTCTTTTTCTCTAAAAATTTTTTTCGTTCTCAAAATAATCTGATTTTTCAATGGGGATATAGACTACAACGATGTCTTTAGCCTTTGTTAGAGCTTTGATTTGGTCTGTAATGATCTTTGTGGATTTCACTTTAATGTCTTGTGATCTTTCAAACCAATGCACTTCTATAAATGGATACGATTTTGTAGATTTGCCGTTCGTATAGAAAGTATTGGGAACCAGCTCAAAAGAAAAATTATCTTCACTGGTATCCATGGCCCTAGCTAGTTCTTTGGGTAAGGTTTTACTTAAACTTTTAACATTTTTTTCAGAAATACATTTTAAACGAATGTGTGGCATTATTCGATATCACGATCTCTAAGGACATTCACTTCGATCATTTCGTCTACGATTGCTGGCTGGAAACCAGGGAAATCTTCAGATAGATAGAGTTCTAAACCTTTTTTAGATTTTTTAAATGGGGTCTCGATCACTTTATTCGGGTAGTTTGGATCGGAGATGTAAATGATTTCATTTTTTTTATCAATTTTTAGAGCAACCACAGTGTGGCCCTCTTCACCATTCTCACTCAACATTCCAAGAACACGAAGTTTCCAAGAGTAATTTTTGAATTGAGTAGGATCTAAATCCACTTTTTTATCCGTATAATCAAGTCGGATAATTCCATCCAAACCATGCTCCTCAAGAACCTCTTCTGTGTATTTATCAACATCCGAAAGAAATGCTCCTTCGTAGCGAGGGTCTTGAACCATAAATCGTCTAGCTTCTTCGATGATCTCAAATAAAAAATAATCAGGTCTTTGGAGGAATTTACTTTTTGAAACGCCATAGTACTGGCTTACAGCTTGTATGGCATTCACTTGAGCTGTGAAGGCACAAAGGCCGCCGTTTCTTTTTAGAAGTTTTCTTTTTTTAAGGCGAATATCAGTTTGGTGGATGAGTTTTTCTCTTTCCATCAATTCTAAATATGAATTTAGGAGACTTGGGCTATCAGTCTTAAGAGCTCTGATATCATCAATGCGCGCAGAGCCCCAGCCGAGCACCGGGCAGAGTAATAGAATGTATACGAGAATTGTCCCCACAAATTTCATTAGGGTGAAGCTATTTAAGAGGCGTATTTGAGTCAACATTATTGTAGATATCTTAATAGGTAAATTTTTGTTGTAGCTTTTATCCCAGTAGGATTAATAAAAAGTATGAAAATATATATGCTTTATCTATATATCCTTATTCTCTTAATTACAGTGCCAGGCTTTGCATCTTTTGACAGACAATATGAATATCGATCTTTTTCCGAAAAAGAGATGGAAGTACCTGATTATTTTGACAAAATAGACTCAGAATACACGTCAGATATACTGACATATTCCATTACGCCTACAGAAGAAGTTTTGTTCCAAGAAACCGATAAGCAGTTCCTAATCTCACTCGGATCGTTAAGTCGTAGAGAGTTTATGAAAGATGCGCGCCTAAAGGTTAAGCAAAAATTAACGGATAAGATTGATTTCAAATACAACTATTTAGAACAAAAAGACTTCGAAAATTCTCAAGCTCATTCAGTAGCAGAATTTGTTATTAAGCCCTTACAGAAAATCCACTTTTCAGCTTTTGCAGAGTTAGATTTTTCTAAAGTGAATGACAACGTTGGATTTTCTTTTTCCTATCTGCCTCAACTGAATCATGAAGTTAAATTTTTTTATAACATGGTACAATTTGATCGAAATAAAAGGAACTCTCAAGATGATAGATTCAATAAGAAACCCTATACATTTGGATTTGTAGGTCGCTACACAAAAGAGAAATTTGGAAAAATAAAATATTTCGAATATGGTTTTCTCAACGAGACTTCCGTGGAATGGATATTTCCTACTCAAGATATAAATTACGAATATCAAAGATGGATGGGCACTTTGCGATATCTTAACCCCATCAGTGAATCTGAAACTCTCGCTTTATTTTATCAGTTGGATCATCGCAACGACCTCAAGGAGGTATTATCAACGGATACTCCCATAAGCACTCTCGATTTAAAGCGTAATCAACTACAATTGAATTATAACAATATAAACTTTGAACAATTTGAATTGGATTCAGGTTCCTATATTGTTTATCGAGATGCTAATTTATTAACGGGTATTGCTCGATATTTGGATGTGGTTCCCTACGCCACTTTTCACTTTAATAAAGACAAAGACTCCGCGGGATTTTGGTCTCTCGGCTATGACATTGATATTCATCATACAGATAAAAAAGATCCTGTTTCGAAAAAAGATACAGAAATCAATCATCGTGGGAATGTATTCTGGACCGCTAGATTTAATTCCCAAGCTTATTTAAAGTTGGCTGGAACCTTAGATGTCGACGACCTTTCTTGGGAAGGTGGTAACGGAAAATTTGTGATGGAGTTTTAAAGATAGACATTTTTAAAGATTAATTAATAATAGAGTTATGAAGTGGGTGAGCAGAATTCCATACAATGAATTTACTTTCGAGTTTGCCAGAAGTGGTGGGCCAGGAGGGCAGCACGTCAATAAAACTAATTCTGCGGCAATCTTGCGCTGGGATGTAGATGCAACTCTTGCTTTCTCCGAAGATCAAAAAGTAAAACTACAAACTAAACTCAAATTGAATCAAGAATCGGAAGTTGTTATTCGCTCGGAAGAACACCGTGACCAAGAAAAAAACAAAAAAAGATGTTTAGAAAAATTAGATTCCTTAATAGAAAAAGCTCTTTTTGTGCATAAAAAAAGGAAGCCCACTAAGCCTTCGCGGTCTCAAAAAGAAAAACGAATCAAATCCAAGAAAATTAGATCTGAAGTGAAAAAATCTAGAACCAATAAAGATTGGTAACTACTTCAGGCCTTTGATTCTCTTTAAGCATTTGTTTGAAACTTGCACCTCAGAAAACTTATTCATGCTTTTAGAGTAAGCATAATCTTGCTTGCAAGTTTTAGGGTTTGTTTTGCTTGTAAAATGAAACTCTAGTGCATCGTCACAGATATCTAAACCAATTTTGATCACGTAAGTTGATCCGATTTCAAAATCATCAAATTTTGTCACGGTCGTTTGACGAGTAAGGATGGGCGACAAATGATTGATGATTTCTTCTTCGCAGAATGAATATGGGAATGGTGAGACATAGTTATAGTTTTCAGGGATAACGACTGGGAATTTATTTTCACTGATTTCTTTTTTAAGAGTTTGAAGGTTTTCGCCGTACATCGCATAGGCCATATTTTTTTCTTCGGTTGTCAGAGTTTTGTAATCTCGAACTCTATTCCATCCAAAGCCCCAGCGATAAGTGTTTTGCCCCAATGGACCGCCACCCGCTCTTGTTCCTAAATACATAATTCTTGCAGGAGAAGAATCTCCAGTAGCCTTAATGCAAGCAAAAAAATCTTGATCTACTTTTAATCTTTCAGCCTCTGTCCCGCCCAACCAATAAGAAGCATCGTGGTCTATGCAGCAATGTTGCCAGAGAGTAGGGTTTTCTTTTGTTCCATCTTTATATTTTGTACAGCCATCAGTAGCGAAAGGATTTAATTCTAGCTGAAATGGACTCGATTTATTCTCTACAGAAAAAGTATAACCCACCAAGTTCTGTGCCTGCAAATTTTGAACAAACATCGTTGCTAGAATAATTAAAAGAAATTTAGCCATTCGTAGAATCCTTTATTTTATAGTTCTTCGAATGAAGGTATCCCGTTTTCTGAGACGAATGCAAGGCTGTAATGGGCAGGTAAAAACCATGACAAAGCTTGTAAAATTCCCTCATGTTCTTCAGCCTTTGGACTTCCAAAAGATTCAATGGAGAAGCAGAGATCAAATTTAACCTTGTCTGGAGAAATCATAATGATTTTAGGAGCCATAACTCCCTGTTGTTTTAAAAACTCTCTTAAGACCGTGCGTACAGGCTTGGGTAAGAATCCTTCGCTTGGAGCGCCTATATAAAACTCTACGCCAGCTTCAATACTTTGTTCTTGTTCATGAGAGTGACCATGATTGCAATTCGGTCCGTGTTTGTGATTTGGATCATGACTATCACTATGAGCGTGCGCTTTTGGAAGAGAGTTCTCTAGGAAAAGTCCATTTTTAATATAATTCCAAATCATTCCATAAGTCAGAACGAAATCAGGAAAGCTTTTTGTAGGATTGATAGCGAGGCCGATTCCATTTTCGGAAATCCACTTCAAGAGATTGATGGCAGGCTCTGTGCTATCCTCTTTGATTTCAATAAACATATAAGGAAATTGATCGGGTCCAGCTTGAGGTGCTTGGGCCATCAAAGAAATATTTGCAGCTGGAAGGGTTTTAAGAAAATTAGCTTCCCATTGAATATCTCTATCCTTATGGGGAACGGACAACATCTCGAGTATTTGTTTTTGACTGCTCACGCGAACTATCTCCAATTAGGGAGATAGGACTATCATTCTTCTTCGCTAGTTACAACAGAGCTTGGCAGAAGATCAAAAAGACATTCTCTCCAGTATTCCGGCGCGTCTTGAGAAAAATCGACGGCGATTTCAAATATTCCTTTGCCCACATATCTTGTTCTAGCAATGTGGCCATTGATTTCAAGTTCCATCGGATTGATCATCAGCATAATTGGCTCTCCCTCAATGGATTGAAGGGAGAGGTTTTGTCTTAAGCCTTTGGGCACCAAATCTTCTCTATCAATAAGTATTAAGAACCCTGTGGAGGAAGCATCTATAAGATGTCCAAACCTAGCAATCGACTCGAAATGAGATAAGTTCGTAAGGTTAGAAACCGGGATTGAGCCCACCTGTTTTCTTTTGGCTACTCTGCCAGGAGAGTCGTTAAGTGGGGTTGACTTCTTTTTTTGTGCTGCTGTTTTCTTCATTACTTACCTCAAACTTGTACTATGTTTCTCTACACATAAAGCTTATCGGCCAGCCTAGACCAAAGTTAAGAGCCTGTCTTAAAATGATTTGATTAATTTGGTTAAGATTTGGTGATCAGTCCCAAGTGACTGATTTTCCTTGGGTGATATCTACCATTCTTTGAAGTGAAACCCTCGCGTTTTTAATCATTTCTGGCGCTAGTTTTACTTCTGGGGATAATGTTGCAAGACTGTTTCTTATTTTCTCTAAGGTATTGAGTTTCATGTAAGGACATTGATTACAGGCGCAGTGAGTTCCTGTCGGGGCTTGAATCAGTTCTACATCTGGACGCAATTTTTTCATTTGATGGAAAATTCCATCCTCTGTCGCCACTATAAATTTCTTCGCAGGGTTTGTTTCCACTTCTTTGAGTAATCTTGATGTGGATCCTATAACCTCAGCGTATTCCAATACATCAGGATTGCATTCTGGATGTGCAATGACCACGGCATCTGGATTTTCAGTTTTTAATTTATAAAGTTCTTTAGCTGTAAAGAGAACATGCACTTCGCAAGTCCCTTCCCAGAGCTCCATGGGCCGACCATATTTTTTAGATAACCATCCCCCAAGGTTCTTATCAGGTCCAAAAAGAATAGTTTTATCTTTAGGAATAGCTTTCAAAATTTTCTCGGCATTAGAAGACGTACATATAACATCAGAGATTGATTTTACTTCGGCACTTGAGTTGATGTAAGTCATCATTACAGAGTTTGGGTGAGCATCTTTCCAGGCTTTGTATTTGGCAAAAGGAGAAGAAGTTACAAGCGAACATCCTGCCTTTAAATCTGGAACAATTACTTTCTTGTCAGGGGAAAGGATCTTTACACTTTCACCCATGAAAACCACACCAGCCAAAAGAATAATATTTGCATCACTATTCATCCCAGTCTCAGCCAAAAAATAACTATCGCCCACATGATCCGCAAGCTCTTGAATTTCTCCATCCTCATAGAAGTGCGCTAAGATTAAGGCACCCTTTTCTTTCTTGAGATTTAAAATTTCTTGTCTAATGTCCAACATAGATTACCTATCTTTAGGATAATTCCGGCTAGGCTTCGTTCCCTTTAAGGATGGTGACGATTTTTTTGGCTATAGTCACAAATGTTTCTTCTACACCTTCTCCAGTTGAGGCCACGGCTTCAAAGTCAGGAGAGTTGTAAAGATTGAGTGCGTATCTTAACTCCTGAATTGGAACTGCGTTCGTAAGGTCTCTCTTATTGTATTGAATGACAAGTGGAACTTTTTCAATGTCATAGCCTTGTTGCTTTAGATTTGTTTTGAGGTTTTTGATAGACTCAATGTTCTCTTCCATGCGTTCTTTTTGAGAATCAGCTACGAAAACAATGCCATCTAAACCTTTTAAGATTAGCTTTCTCGAGGCATCGTAAACCACTTGTCCGGGGACGGTGTAGATATGAAATCTTGTTTTGTAACCATTAATATCGCCTACATTGAGAGGTAGAAAGTCAAAGAACAAAGTCCTCTCATTATTTGTGTTGAGAGTGATGAGCTTATTTTTTTGTTCGGTTTGAGTCTTGTGGTAAATCCATTGTACGTTAGTAGTTTTGCCACCCAGAGAAGGGCCGTAATAAACTATTTTGCAGTGAATTTCCTTAGCTTTCTTATTGATGAACGACATTAAAGCTCCACGCGATTCTCAATGGCCTTACCCAAAGTTCTTTTATCAATATAATCAATATCGGAGCCAAAAGGAACTCCGTAGGCAAGTCTTGTCGCTTTAACTTCTTTAGCGTGCAAAAGTTTAGTGAGATAAAGAGCTGTTGTGTCGCCCTCGATATCCGCATCTAAAGCCAAAATCACTTCTTGGATTTTGGTAGAAGATTTATCGATTCTTTCCATCAATTCTCTGATCTTCAAGTGATCAGGTTGCACGCCTTCTAGGGGGGCAATCGTTCCGTGAAGAACATGGTAGAGACCGTGGAAAGACTGTGAAGATTCAATTTTCATGATGTCGAAAGGCTCTTCGACCACACAAATTTTTGTAGAATCTCTTTTTTGATTTTCACAAATGTTACAGAGACTTTCGCTTTCCGTAAAACTAAAGCACTGGTGACAGGTATGGATCTGTGTTTCTACTTCTTGAATAGCTTCTACAAAAGATTGAGAAAAGACATTTCCCTTCTTTAGAACAAAGTAAGCCAATCTCTGAGCTGTTTTTTCGCCGATGCCCGGAAGTTTTGAAAATTCATTGATGAGTCTCTTAAGAGATTTTAATTCTGTCATGAGTGTATTAGAACATTCCTGGGATTTTCATTCCACCAGTAAGTTTAGACATTTCGTCTTCGGTTGTTTTATTTGCAGTTTTTAAAGCATCATTTGCTGCCGTGATCACGAGATCTTGAAGCATTTCGGCATCACCGTCTTTAAAAACAGCAGGGTCAATGATTACTGAGGTGAGTTGGTAAGACCCATTGGCCTTTACTTTAACCGCTCCGCCACCCGCGGTGCCGTCAAACTCACGTTCTTTGAGTTCATTTTGTACTTTTTCAGCTTTATTTTGCATTTGCTGAACTTGCTTCATGAAACTTTGCATTCCACCTGGGAAATTCTTCATCTGGATATCTCCTATAATTCTCGAATGTTGTGTATTTTGCCTTTAAAAGTTTTTTGTAAGTTTTGAATTGCGGGATGGTTTTCAACCTGTTCTCGGGTTTGTTGGGCGCTAGTTTTCTCTTGTTGTATTTTCACAGCCTGAGGGGAGACTGTTGTCGCCTCAGTTTCCACATGAGTTTGCACTGTCAAATGAACATTCAAATTCCAGATTTTTTGTACTAAATCTTTCACCTTGAGTGCTTGTTTTGAATCCTTCAATTGTTCGTAGAAGAATTTTTCTTTTTCGGGAACACTCAAAACCATTCTATTCCCATCAAGATAAGAAAGAGCCGAGTGTTCAAGCAAGGCCCCAACGCTAGGAACAATTTTTTTCGATCTCTCAACAAAAGAAATCCAATTCTCAGACAATGATTTATCTTTGTTAAAAACGATGGAAGTTTCGGATGTTGGAGTGCCAACATCCGATCTTTTAGAATCCCCAAGGTCGGGCGTTAGTACTCTAACGTCCGAAACCAAGGTCGACGAAGATAGAGTAGAATGTGATTTTTTAACTTCGACCGCGGAAGCCTTAGTAGCCTGAAGTGCCTGCGCAATCGCTGATTTACTATCTACAGGTTTATGCTCTACGCGTGTTGGTCCTGAAGGTTTTGTGATGGGTTTATCTTGTCCACCAGAAACAAAGCTATCAATATCTTCAATTCTCGGCGCCTGGGCCATTCTCATAAGTAACATCTCAAGAACAATTCTTGGGCTCTGAGCGCGCATAAGATCTTGAGCACCCTTCAGGCACATATCAAAAAGAAGATGAACATCTTCTTGAGAAACGTTTGAACTTAATTGCTTTAAACTTTGAATTTCACCATCCGACAAATCCAAAAGCTCCGTTGGCTTTTCGGAAACTTTCACGAATAATAAGTGTCTAATTTCTTCTAAGAGATTCTGACAGAATACAATAGGATCATAGCCAGATGAAAAAATCTTTTCGATAGTTTGCACAATCGCACTGAGATCACGATCGATTAAAGATTTTAGAGTGGAAGCCAAAAGATTTCTATCTGTGATTCCTAGCACGTCCGTTACTTTTTCTAAAGTCACTTGAGCGTTTGTAAAGTTAATCACTTGATCTAGTAAGCTCAAAGAATCTCTCATTGAGCCATCTGCAAGTCTTGCAAGTGTCCAAAGAGCTTCTTGATCAAACTTCACATTCTCAGCCTTACATATTTTTTCAAGGTGGCTTTGAATGAGTCTTGTAGAAATTCTTCTAAAATCAAATCTCTGGCATCTAGATAAAATTGTAATTGGAATTTTCTGAGCTTCTGTTGTCGCCATGATGAAAATCACATGAGCAGGAGGCTCTTCGAGAGTTTTTAAAAGTGCGTTGAAGGCACTCGTCGAAAGCATGTGAACTTCATCGATGATGTAAACTTTAAACTTTCCACTCGATGGCATATATCCGACGGTCTCACGAAGTTCGCGAATTGAGTCCACACCGTTGTTGGATGCTCCGTCAATTTCAATAACGTCCATGTGAGAGCCGTTAGTGATATCTTGGCAGGCAGTACATTGATTACAAGGTTTGAAATCTTGAGAATTGGGACAGATCAAGGTCTTGGCTAAAACACGAGCTGAAGAGGTTTTTCCAACTCCGCGTGTTCCAGAAAACAAAAGTGCGTGCGGAAAGCGGTCAGCTTTTAAAGCATTGATTAAAGTTTGACTGATGTGATCTTGACCAACTAGATCTTGAAAGGACTGCGGACGATATTTTCTTGCAATGACTTGATAAGACATCTTTGTCCTTTTAAGATTGGTGCCACTAATATTTAGTACTAAATAATGTTTAGTAAGTGGCTGGCCCCGTATCACATGACGTCTCTATTACCGTTGCTTCCTTCCGGACCTGGCGGGTTTCATAGAGTCGTGCATTGTACAGGACCAACCAATTGACATATATTCAAGAATATTTGGACCTGTCATTAATTATTAGAGAGATGCGATAGCGTTAAAATGAAGCTGCGCATCAGGGTGAAAATGAGTCTTAAAAGCGAAGTAAAAATCAACCTAAAAATCAAACTCGAAAGAGTGCCTCGCATGAGGGGCTTTAAGGTCTCAATTCTGCCCAATTCGACGGTAGTAGTGAGGCTTGGAAAATCGGAAAATCTTTCTCGCGTACACGGTTTTATTGATAGCAACCAAGCTTGGTTAAAAAAGTGTTTAGAAAAAACAATTTTTATTCAATCTCAGTACCCTCAACTGAGTTTTATCGAGGGAGAAGCTTATAGATTTTTGGGCGAAAATTATTTTCTAAAGTACGAAAAAACAGATGGAAAATTCGGTGTTGAAATTAAAAAACCTTATTTAATCCTCAAAGTTCCTACAAAAATTTGGAAGGATGATTTTGCAAAATACCCACATCCTCAATTCCGAAAAAACATTCTTAAATTTTATCAAGAAGCTGCTGAAAGGGTTTTGCCAAAAAGAGTGAAAGAACTTGCTGAAATCACAGGTCTTAAGCCGACCAAGGTATCGCTCAGAAAACAGCGCACTCTTTGGGGAAGCTGTTCGCCGTCGGGCAGTATTCAGCTAAACTGGAAACTCATTTCAGCGCCCATCAATGTTATTGATTACGTAGTAATCCATGAACTTGCGCATTTAAAACATCCGAATCATTCAAAGCGTTTTTGGAATGAAGTTGCTATATTTTGCCCAGATTATAAGCAACTAAAGCTGTGGCTTAAAAAGCACTACTACAGTTTTGATCACTTGAACGAAACGTCGGAGCTGCACAGCACAAAATGGAAGTCCGATCTTCGATAGCTGATTTTTGCGCTGGATGATTTTTGCTAAATGTTTCACTCTTTAGAATCAAACCTTGAATTTTATTGTGGAATGTTTCATCTTAATCTCTACATGACAACGAAATGATAGGGCAAATTTACAGAGCATATTCGGAGCTCATAACTTCGACTGCAATTTTGCGCGGACAAGGGTCGCACATTTTAGATTTATGCTTTGAGGAGCAACGATGATTACAAAAAATCCACATGCAAACTGGACAGGGATGATTGCTTTTATTGGATGTATGGCAGCCACAACAGTATTTTTTATTTACGTTTTAGCATTTCAGCCAGGACCAGTAGATCAAACCAAAACTCCTGCGATCGGTCTTACAAAAGAACAATATATTGAGAGAAAAGAAGTTTGGATCAAGAGCACTCCTGAGGCTATCGCTCGCGGAGAAGCAAGCTACAAACTGAATTGTGCATTCTTCTACCAAGAGGGAAAAACAGATAAATTTTTAGAAATGTTTAAGAGCGGAGATCTCCCTAACAAAGGAACTGAGCTCGAAATTTTCAGAATGATTTCAAAGGGAAATACTGAGCAAGGGATCATGAAGATTGATCACATCAGAGAAGACGAAAGATGGGATATCGTACATTACTTAAGATCGCTCAATACAAATCTTCCTTCAACTTCAAGATCGGACTGGAAGCAATTTTTCAAAGAAGGCGCGTAATTTAAAAACATGAAAAAACTATCGTCGGCCCAACATTTTAAGGTTTTTGTAGCAGTGTCTCTCGCTGCTTCAAGCTTTGCATTTGCAGAAAATGCTAATGCTCCTTGGAAGCAAGTTGGCGCGGTATCCAATGAAGTGCCAAGAGAATTAGAAAACGTTGGAATCAAAGAGCAAAACGGTGCAACAGTGGATCCAGGATTAATTTTTACGGATGACACTGGCAAAAAAGTAACATTGGGTGACTATTATAATAAGGATAAGCCAATCATTTTATCTTTGGTTTATTTTAACTGTCCAAGTCTTTGCAATATGCACTTGAATGGATTGAACGACGGGCTCAAAGGTTTGGACTGGGCTGTTGGGGATAAATTTGAGGTACTGTCTGTTTCTATTGAGCCTAAAGAAGACTATAAATTAGCAGCAGGAAAAAAAGAATCTTATATAGAGGCTTACGGTAGAAAAGAAAGTGCATCGGGATGGCATTTTTTAACTGGTGAGGACTCGCAGATTAAGGCTTTAGCAAAACAAGTGGGCTTTGGTTATAAGTGGGATGAGGCTTCTCAGCAATATGCCCACTCTTCGGCAGCCATCGTGCTTACTCCTGAGGGCAAAATTTCTCGCTACCTTCATGGAATATCTTTTGATCCAAAAACAATTCGACTTTCAATGGTAGAAGCATCCAGTGGTAAGATCGGTGAGATCGTAGATCATTTGGTATTGATGTGCTTCAAGTACGATCCAAATAAAAGAACATACGCGTTTTATGCATTTAATATTATGAAATATGGAGCAGCTATTTGCTTGCTCATTTTTTTAGCTTTCTTAATTCCAAACTGGAGAAGAATGCTAAAGGAATCTAAGTAAGGGAGAAATTCAGTAATGTCTTACATGCCGATACAAGGATCGACGATCGCAAAAGAAGTAGACTTGTTATTCGACTTCACAGTTTGGTCGAGTGTGCTTGCCTGCATAATTTTGCTAGGTGGAATGACTTTTTTCATCATTAAGTACCAGCGTCGTTCTGATAACGATAAAACAGCGCACATTTCGCACAACCACTTGCTGGAATTTATCTGGAGCTTCATACCTCTTGTTATATTCTTAGGTATGTTCTATTGGGGCTGGCACGTTTACAGCAAAATGAGAACATTCCCTGCAGATGCGATGGAGATCAGTATCACAGGAAGGCAGTGGGCATGGGACATGACTTATTCTACTGGGAAAAAAGTAACTAATGAATTGGTTATTCCTGTAGAAACGCCAGTGGTTCTGAACATGACTTCTGTCGATGTAATCCACAGCTTCTACGTTCCAAGTTTCCGCGTGAAACAAGACGTGGTTCCTGGAAAGAGATCTAAGATGTGGTTTCAGTCAGATAAGCTTGGAGATTACGAACTATTCTGTACAGAGTTTTGCGGTACTGCCCATTCAGGCATGATCGGTAAAGTTCGTGTAGTGACTAGAGCGGAATACGATGTTTGGATTAAAAAAGATAAATCAACAATGACTCCTGCAGAGCTTGGTAAAGATCACTTTGTTTCTAAAGGCTGTGTGGCTTGCCACTCAACTGATGGCTCAATTAAAGTGGGTCCTTCCCTTAAAGCAGTTTGGGGATCGACGGTAAAACATTCTGATGGTTCATCTGCATTGGTTGATGAAGGCTACGTTCGCAGCTCTATATTAAATCCTCAGGAAAAATATGTAGCCGGATTCCAAGGCGTGATTATGCCTTCATTCCAAGGCTTGATTACAGAAGATGAGATTAATGAAATTGTCGAATATTTAAAGACGTTGAAATAAGGAAGAGGCTAAAATGGCACACGGTCACGTAGAAGGTACAAATTACCTGAATGCAGAAAAAGGTTTGTGGTCTTGGTTAACAACTCTCGATCATAAGAGAATTGGAATCATGTATTTCATCACAGTGATGCTTTTGTTTTTTATCGGTGGAATGTTCGCTCTATTATTGAGATTGGAATTGATGATGCCAGGGACGCAGTTCATTTCTCCTGATGTTTACAATCAGGTGATGACACTTCACGGATCGGTGATGGTCT